>NC_013742.1 GCF_000025285.1 Archaeoglobus profundus DSM 5631 | reverse complement strand
CTAATAAGAGGCATTAAACTAGTAAATAAGACAAATCCCATTCCGAATAGGATCCAAGAAAAACAAGCCCCAAAGGTGGAGGATTTTCCTGAGGTTTTCTTAGCTTAGGGCTTATAGTGTAAAATGGAACTCTGACAAGCCAATACCAAGCTAATTTGGGGTCTTTCTCTTTGTCTGTTCCCTCTAAAGCTGAGTTGAGGTTTTTGATGATGTATTTTTTAATGTAGTCGGAAACTGAAGCGTTAGCTCCATCAAAAAGTTCCATCCTTCTTATTACCCTGTAAATCTGGAGGCAGATTCTCAAAAACCCATTTACCGTTTTCGTCCTTGTAAACCTTTGTTATCCAATTTACAGGTCCTTGATAACCCTTGTGCTTCTTCTTGTATCTCAGATAGCGTTTTAGGAGCTTCTTTCCAAGCTTATTAAATACCTTAACTTCTTCAGGCTTTAGACGATTGTTTACCGTCTTTTGGATATGATGACCCATGTTTTCAAGGAATCTAATGACTTTATCGTCTAACCAAAGCGTTAGCTCCCTCTTATCCATTATTCTTGAAATTCCGAAGAATACAATATGTTTATGGAAGTTTAAGCTCTCCTGTGGCTCATTTCCGACAATAGACGGTGGAGTAAAACCATAACGTCTTTTAAGCCAATTCCTAAGCCTATGGAGGATATAGCTAAGAAGATATTGCTCTATCTTTAGCGGAAAGATTGGAGGAAGCGTTACCGTCAAAAATACCCCAACATCATAGTTTTCTGAAGCTATCTTCCAAGCCTCGTCATACTTGGCTAACAGGAGCTTGATGTACTCAGGTGAGTTAAAACGTGTCCTGTAAGGCTTGGTAACAACTACCCTTGTTTCTGGGTCCATGAAAACAAGCACTTTATCGCTGATATTTTCGAGCCATGTGGTGAAGTTTAGAACCAAAAGCTCCTTATCTATCGGCTCAAACCTCTCAACGGGCTTTGTAAGTAGTCTAATGGCAATTTCGAACCATTCACGGGAAGCTCGATAGTTGGTGATGAGGTGTTTCGTGCACCCGAGCCTATTGTTCAAGTCAACTTCGGCTTGCTTGCTCCATTCTGGAAGCGTTTCCGCCAAAAAGCGAAGACCTTCAAGCGTTATTTTGGCAAAACGGTAATTTCCTATTGTTTTTGTCTTAACAAATTCTTTCTCTTCGAGTTTATCGAGAATTCTATGGACTTTCTTGTAAATTTCTCTTTTGGAGGCTTTAGGATACAGCTTTTTACGTAAGAACCGAGCTAACTGAGTTACTGTCAATCCTGTAAGCTCCTCTCTAAGCCTTAGTAAAACTACGGCTTCTTCAAGGTGATCTTTCGAAATGGCAAACTTTAAATTGTCTCGTAGCTTACTCCCATTCAAGGGGGGTCGCCTCATCTCTGCTTTGTTTTATGTGGGGGCCGGCGGTCCGCATACCGCCGACCCCGAAAAACCAACGTTTGACATATTATTTAAGAATTCCTAAATTTCTCAGCTTCTTTCTCTGCCTCCTGTAACGCCCAAACACAGTGTCTATATCGCCAAAGTTTGCTATTTCTTAAAATGTCCAATGGCAAAATCTCGAACATTTTTTTGAGCCATGAGAGGTTTTTAGGACACTTTGGCAACTCTTCAGCTTTTGTTTCGTCTTTTCTTTTTTCTTCTTTCTCTTCTTTCTCCAAAAGATCAGCTAATGTATTTGCTAAGGCCTCTTGGACAGCTTCTCGGACTTTGGCCTTTATTTCTTCAATTTTTTTATCGAACTCTTCAGCAGTAAGGAGAGCACTTCCCGTAGCTTCCTCCTCGTCTATTTCCTCCTCTTCCTGTCTCCTCTCCTCTACAACTTCCTCTTCAATTCTACCAACCTCTTGACTACCCACATCTATCACCTCCTCAAAGATTTGACAAGCTCACATGCAAGGCTAAGGGCAATAGCGTTCAAAGGGTCCTTTAACAGCAAATTGATTACCCGAGACTTCGACAAACCCAAAACTCTACAATATTCTTCCAGATTTTCATAGGAAAGAGGTTCAATGCTAACATTTATAGTTACGTGGGCCATGGAATGTGTATTACTATATGATATTTAACATTTTTTATTGAAAAATATGGTTAAAAATGGTTAAAAAAGTTATGGTCTCCAACAGTTAAGCTAACCTTAGCTAGATAGGTTAGAGGTGAACTAAGATGTCTAAGGAGTGTTCCCATCAAGAGGCGGTAAGAGAAGTGGTAAGAACGCTCAAAGAATATGGATACATCGTTAAAACGGAAGCTTGGGCTAGCACAATTTTAGGACATAGAGACTGTTACATAGACAGTTCGGGAGATTTTGACGTCGAGAGATGGTATAGAGACTTCAAGTTTAATGTAGCTAACATGTTCCTTGGAAGACATAGCCCATGGATTAGCATACACAATCCTAACTTCCAGACAAGGCTAGATGTAGTGGGGTTATACTACGCTGACTGCGAAGAGCTGTCTTTGTATAGTTTTTTTGCTAGGACAGACCCATTTGAAGTGGCTAAAAGAACTATACTGGTAGAAGTTGAGCATAGACACTCTCTCGAGGAGGCTATAAAAAGGATAAAGGATTACCCAGCTGGGAGAAAAGTTATACTCTGGACTGGTGGAGAGATAGGAGGAGTGCTTGAGGAAATTCCTATAGTAGTGGCAAAGAAGTATGAAGGTGATTGTTACATTTCTTTAGAATTTACTGATATTTTGGAGGAGCATATAAGAGAAATTAAAGGAAAAAATAGACATAAATGGCTACCTTTTTAAAGGCATAAACAGAGT